>NZ_JBSHAM010000001.1:0-30988 GCF_053611505.1 Amycolatopsis sp. NPDC054798
GCGGGAAAGATGCCTTGACAAGCACCCCCGAACCGCAGGGGAGGCTTCGTATCGGGGTGCAGGGCCGGGTGTGGCTGCGCTGGTGGGTTTTTGTGGGCGGGCTGCGGTTGGGGTGGTGGGTGCGCGGGGCTTGGGGCGGGGTGGTGAGTTGCGTTCGCGGCTGCGGTTTAGGGGTGGGTGCGCGGGGCTTGGGTGCGCTGGGGGTTTGGGTGCGCGGGTGCGGCAAGGTCCGTGAAGGGCTCCTTGAGGGAATTAGATTCCCTCAAGGAGCCCTTCACGGACGTTTGGGGGCGGCTAGCGCCCCAATGTGGCATTGGGTGCGTGGGATGCACCGAACGCCACATTGGGTGCGTGGGATGCACCCAATGTGGCGTTGGGGCGGAACGAATCGGCCTAACTCGTCCAGATCCAGCCAGGTGCCGGGTTTACGTTTCTCCGGTTGGGTTGGCGGGCTTGGCCAGGGGGCCGGGCGACCAGATGCCGGAGTGCGTCACCGACTGCTGGTGCAGTGCCGCCGAAGGGGGAAGGGCGTTCGGGACTTCGGGTTTGACCTCGTACAGGGTTCCCCAGTCTCGGTCGACGTCGCCTTCCAGGTACGTCGGCAGTGCTTCCATCTGGGTGTTCGCGTTCATCCACACGAACGGGCCGCCGCCTGCTGGCGAGGACCAGAATCGGCCGACCGTTCGCAGATCGTCGCCTGCGCTGATTCGGTATTTCGGCATTTCGGCGATTCCGTTGTGGATCGACGACGGGCGCAGGCACGGGTGTTGTGCGGCGGCGGCCCATTCCAGGAATACCGGGCTTTGCCCGACCACATCGGTCATTTTCGCGATCTTCGGGGCGCGCGGGGCGCTGAACGCGACCCAGCCTTCGCTGCCGAGTCCGCGGCCCTTCGCCACGATTCGCACCTGGTCGGCGCCGTCGGGCACGCTGACCCGCGCGTCTCGCCAATCGGTGTTTTTCTTCTTCGCGTCGAGTTTCTCGCGGCTGAGCACCTCGAACCCGCGAGGCGTGTTCTTGCCGAATTCGGCGGTCAGCGCGTTCGGATCGTCGGCCTTGCCGGTGAGAGAGACGACGATCGGCACCGAGCCGTCGCGGGCTCGTTCCGGGATCGAGTACCACTGGGTGCGCAGGTCGCCGGCACCGTCGCCGGACTTGTGGTAGCTGCCCCAGATCGGTGCGGCGTCCGTGCCGAATTCGTACGGCGGCTTCCACTTGTCGTCGGCAGGCAGGCCGCCGTTGGTCACGAAGCCCTTCTGGGTACTGGCCAGCCAGTCCTTCGGAGTGACCCCGCGGTCGGCGTCGGCGGGCACCTGCCAGCCGGGAGCGGCGTCCTGCGGCTGCTGCGGCGCGGCTTCGAGGAGCCCGGCCTTCGGGTCGCGTTCGACCTTGATGTAGTCGGACAGCCCGCAGCTCTGCCCGGCCAGCTGGCGGATGTTGTCGGCACCCATGTTGTAGGTGTCCCAGCGCTTTTGGATGCCCTTCGCGATACTGCCGATCTCGAACAGCACCAGGATCGCGCACACCGTCGACAGCGGCGCGAGCCCGAGCCGCAGCGCCCGGCCGCGGTTTTCCAGATCGGACCGCGACACCGGCGCGGGCGGCACGAACGGTTCGTGTTCGTTGTGCTTCATGTGCTCGATCGCGGCGATCGTCAGCGCGACCGCCGCCGCGACGAGGGCCATCGTGCTCAGCTTGATGCCGAAAACCTGCGGCGGAAGGTCGAACCACGGCACGCCCCAGGCCGAGACGTACCACCAGGCGTTCGGCCCGGTGGAAGCCAGCGCGACGATCACCATCAGTCCGGCGAAGAACGCGGAGCGGTTTCGGCGCGACAGCAGCACCGTCGTGCTCGTCGACAGCGCGGTGAGCGCCGCGAGCGGACCGCCGACCGCGACCAGCATGCCGAAGTGGTGCGAGTGCTTGGTCGGAGCCAGCGCGAGGACCACAAAGGACAGTGCGCTGATGCCGAGCAGCCGTCGGCTCGGGCCGAGTGCGGCACCGCGGATGTTCCCGCGCCGCAACAGCACCACCGCACAGGTCGCCAGGCACAGGAAGATCAACAGCACCGGGAAGCGGCGCGTCATGGAGCCGTCCGGGCCGTTGCTGAACAGCATCGAGTACCGGTCGAGTTCGTCGTACCAGGCCCCGGTCGGGCCGAGCGAGGACCGCAGCCGCACCGATTCGAGCGTGCCGCGCAGCGTCTGGTCGCAGAAGATCAGCGCGAGAATCACCAGCCCGGCGGCGGCGATCGGGGCGAGCACCGGCACCCAGCCGAACTGGCGGGCGTGCCGGAGGACGATCTTCGCCAGCGGTTTCAGCCCGACCACGAACGGCAGCACGGCCATCAGCCCGTGCGGGTTGACCGAGACGCACAGCGCCGCGACGGTCAGCCCGATCGCCGCCGGGCCCAGCCGCCGGGTCGCCACCGCGCGTTCGACGGTGCAGATCGAGATCAGCGACAGCAGCGCGACCAGGTTCTCCGGGCGCAGGCCGTTGTCGTAGGGCAGCCAGAAGGCGAGGAACACCGCGCCCGCCGCCCAGCCGGCCGCGCTGCTCGTCCGCACCTGTTTGCCGAGCCGCGGCAGCACGCCCCGGCTGATCAGCATCCAGCAGGCGATGCCCATCAGCAGCGACGGCAGCCGCATCCACGGCGTCAGCGTGCTGACCTTGGCCATCGCCGCGTAGACATCGACAAACCACGCCATCGGCGCGTCCGGCGCGGCGAACCACCGGTAGTACTCGCCGATGTACCCGGCGTCGCCGCGGACGCGCGCCATGGTCGTGAAGTAGCCGTCGTCGGCGGTCATCGCGCCGATCAGCCACCAGACCACGAGCGTGCCGAGCACGGCTACGTCCAGGAATTTCAGCTTCCACCAGCCACGCGCGGCCAGCCGGGTCGCGCGGCGGCCGGAAAGCCGGTCCAGGCGGTACAGCGCGAGCACCGCGCCGATGAAGCAGAGCACCGACAGCACGATGGCGGCCAGTTTGATGCCGGTCGCGGTGCTGGCCCAGCGGTTGTCGACCTGCGCGGAGACCGAGAGGCCGCGCGTGTCGTCCTGGTTCGTGAGGTCGGAGAAGAAGCCGGTGAGCTGCGGCCGGTGGTCGTCGGTGACGTCGGCCAGCCGGTTCCCGCCGACGTACGCCGTGGTGCGCTTCGGGTCGCTGTGCACGGTGATCGTGCAGTCGCCCTCGCCGATCGGGGCGGCGCCGAGCTGCTGGCCCTGCGAGGAGAGCGTGAGCTGGCCGTCTCCGACCTGCAGCGCCATCCCGTTGACGACGCCGATGCTGGAGCCCGGGTTGGTGCTGAACAGCACGGCGCTGCCGTCGGTGCGCGCGTCGAGCGCCCGCGCGGTCGCGCAGGGGACCTTCGCGTCGAGCGAGATAGGCGCTTGCGCGGTCAGCGGGGCGGACACCGCTCTGGTGCCCTGGGCCGTCGGCCAGTCGAGCGTGGTTTGCTCAAGCGTGACGGGCAGGAACGGGACCGCGATCGCCAGGATCGCGCCAGCGATTCCGAAAACCGCAGCGAGCAACCGCGCCCGACGCCCGGCCTGGCTCTTGCCGATAGCTGTCGGAGACGCCGTTTCGGCGGCAACGGATTCGAGGTCGACCACACCCCGCAGGCTATCCAAGCGGAGATGGGCCTCCCGCTGGGGACTCTCCCGGCGGCAGCCCCACCTGGTCGAGCCGGGGTTCGCCCGGCGAATAACCACGGTGAGTAAAAGAAACCCGCCCTTATTTACGGCGAACGGGTGAGGCCGGACAGCTCACCGCCGGGGGTCCGGTGGCCGGTTTCACGATCCGGAAACGGTCCGGACCCGGTATCCGAAACCGGACGCGGCGAGCCGATGAACTCATCCGGGCGAGAAAGTGAACGGCGGCCCGGAAACTGTCCAACCGTTGTCGATGACCGGATTTCCCAGCACCTCGGCGCCCACGTGCTGGCTCCGCGTAACCGGAATACCCACAGTAGAAGCCGTGCTCGCGCGCACCGCCGCGATCTCCGCGGCGGACAGTTCGCCGTGGAACCGGTCCGAACGCTCGGCGGTCGACTGGCTGGTCGCGGCCAGCGCGTGGACCGGGCCGAGGTCGCCGGACACGCTGTGCCGCTCGGTGGTCTCCAGCCGCGTCACGTCGAGTTTGCCGGTGAACTGGCCGAGCACGTTCTCGTCCGAGTTCGCGACCACCGAGCCCGCCGGTCCGAGGTCGACGGCGTCGGCGGAGGTGCGTTCGAAGCGGGTGCCGCTCATCAGGTCGCCGGAGAACCGGCCGGCCAGACCCGTCTCGGCGCTGGTTTTGCTGCTGGAGAGCGCGTCGACGCCGTGCGGCAGCTGGACGCCGTGCCGCATCGACTGGTCCAGACCGGCCACGTGCGCGCTGTCGAACGGCCGGGTGTGGTGCACGCCGAGGTCATTGCCGGTGACCGCGCGGCCTGCCTCGCCGAGGCGCACGTCATGGGTCTGGGACTGGCTCGCGGCGTCCTGATCGAGCGCCTGGCGCAGGTTCGACGCGGTGGACGCTGGCAGGTCGTGCGTCGCGACCGTCTCGTCGCGGGTGAGCTGGAGGTCGGAGGAGGAACCGTGTTGATGCAGGTCGAGCGGCAATCCCCCGCGCGGGGTGTCCGCCAGCGCCGCTGCCGGGCCGGCGAGCAACAGAGCGAGGGGCGCCGCACCGGCGGCCATCCGGGGCAGATATCCGGGCGTCCGCTTGGTGTGCTTGCCCATGCGCCGGACGATACTGCGCCACCAGCGCAAACGCAGCTGAAAAACGGGTAGCTTCACCCACATGACCACCACTTCTGTGATCACCGGGGCCACCGCGGGCATCGGCGCGGAGTTCGCGCGCCGCCTCGCCGCCGAGAAGCACGACTTAGTCCTGGTCGCCCGGGACGAGGAGCGGCTGACCGCGCTGGCTGAGCAGCTGCGCGCGCGGCACGGCGTCGAGGTGACCGTGCTGTCCGCCGATCTGTCCGAAGTGGACGGCCGTCGCCGGGTCGCTGAGCTGCTGGAAAGCCAGCCGGTCGACCTGCTGGTCAACAACGCCGGCTTCGGGCTGAGCGGCGAGTTCTGGGAGATCCCGGCCGAGGACCTGCAACGCCAGCTGGACGTGAACGTGACCGCTGTGCTGCAGCTGAGCCGGGCGGCGCTGCCGGGCATGGTCGAACGCGGACACGGCTCCGTGATCAACGTTTCCAGTGTCGCCGGCTTCTTTTCCGGCCGCGGGTCGACCTATACCGCCAGCAAGAACTGGGTCACGTCGTTCACCGAGGGCATCGCGATGTCGCTGCCGAAGGGCGTGCGGATGATGGCGCTGTGCCCGGGCTTCACCTACACCGAGTTCCACGAGCGCGCTGGTCTGCAGCGGGAAGGGCCGAAGGCGTTCTGGCTCGACGTGGCCCAGGTCGTCGACGAAGCCCTCGCCGACCTGCGCCGCGGCAAGGTGATTTCGGTGCCGAGCCTGCAGTACAAGGCCCTGGTCGGGATCGGCGGGCTGCTGCCGCGCCCGGTGCTGCGCAAGCTCGCCGGCGGGTTCGGCAACCGCCGTCGCACCTGAGGGGTAGGGACAGCCCTACCCCGTCCCGGCGTGCGTGCCCCAGGGTGTTTTCCCCCGGCGGGCCATAGCGTTTTCCCCATGGCGACTGGGGAAGCGGTGCGGCTCGAAGCCGTACGGAAGGAATACGGCCGGGTCACGGCATTGGACGGGGTGAGCCTGTCGTTCCCGCGCGGCGGGTTCACCGCGGTGATGGGCCCGTCGGGCTCAGGCAAGAGCACGTTCCTGCACTGCGCGGCCGGACTCGACCGGCCGACCAGCGGTTCGGTCCTGCTCGACGATCAGGAGCTGGGCAACCTCTCCGAGACGCAGCTGACGAAGCTGCGCCGGGACAAGGTCGGGTTCGTCTTCCAGGCGTTCAACCTGCTGCCCGCGCTGACCGTCGAGCAGAACGTCGTGCTGCCGCTGCGGCTGGCCGGGTGCCGTCCGGACCGCCGCCGCGTCGCCGAGATGCTCGGGCACGTCGGACTGAGCGACCGGCGCAAGCACCTGCCGGGACAGCTGTCCGGCGGGCAGCAGCAGCGGGTGGCGATCGCCCGCGCGCTGGTCAGCCGTCCGGCGGTGCTGTTCGCCGACGAGCCGACCGGCGCGCTGGACACCCGCACCGCGGGGGAAATCCTTGGCCTGCTGTCGGAATCGGTGCGCGGCGGGCTGACCGTCGTGATGGTGACGCACGATCCGGTCGCCGCTTCCTACGCCGACCGGGTCGTTTTCCTCGCGGACGGCCGCGTCGCCGGAGAACTGGTCCGGCCGACCGCCACGGCGGTCGCGGAACGCATGACGCACCTCGGCGCCTGGGCCGACCGGGCACCCGTGGGCGGTTTCTGATGTTCAGTCTTGCCTTGCGCACCTTGCGTTTCCGCACGGGCGGGTTCATCGCCGCGTTCGTGGCCGCGTTCCTCGGTGCGGTGATCGTGTCCGCGTGCGCTGGTCTGATGGAGACCGGGATCCGGTCCGCCACGCCGCCGCACCGGTTGGCCTGGGCGACGGCTGTCGTTGCCGGACAACAGGATTTCGAACTGCAAAAGCATTCCGACAAGCCCAAGACGCAGTCGGTGGCGTTGCCGGAACGGGTCCGGTTGGACAGTGCGCTCGCGGAAAAGATCCGCGCGACGCCCGGAGTGTCCACAGTGGTCGGTGAGGTGAATTTCCCGGTAGCGTTGGGGAAGCAGCCGCTGACCGCGCACGGCTGGGAGTCTGCCCGGCTTCCCGGTCCCGCGCCGCGTGCCGACGAAGTGGTGCTGCCCGCCGCCAGCGGAGTGCCGGCCGGAGCGACTGTCGACTTGGCCGTGCAGGGGACGATCCGCCACTACCGCGTCGCCCGGACCAGCGACCGGCCGGATGTCTTCTTCGCCGACGAGGTCGCCGGCCAGTTCTCCGGGCACCCCGGCGAGGTCGACTATTTCGGTGTCGTCACTGACAATCCTGCCGCCTTGCAGCTGGGTTCGGGTGTGTCCGTGCTGACCGGGGACGAACGCGGTCTAGCCGAATTCCCGGAGGCGCAAGTGAGCGGCGGCCGGTTGATCCCGCTGGCCGGTGTCGCGGGTGGACTGTCCATTATGGTCGCGGTGTTCGTCATCGCGAGCACGCTGATGCTGTCGGTGCGCCAGCGGCAGCGGGAATTGGCTCTGCTGCGCGCGATCGGCACGACCCCGCGGCAGCTGCGGCGCATGGTTCTGGGCGAAGCTCTGGTCATCGGCGTGCTCGCCACCGGAGTCGCGGCCGCGCTGGGCCCGATGTTCGGCCGGTGGCTGTTCGGGCAGTTCACCTCGGGCGGGTTCATTTCCCCCGAGGTGCAGTTCCACCAGGGCTGGGTCCCGATGCTCGTCGCGGCGGGCGCGACGCTGCTCGCCGTCGGGATTTCCGCGCTGGTCGCCGGATTCCGCGTCGGCCGCATCCGGCCGACCGAAGCGCTCGCCGAGGCGTCCGTGCCGCGCGGCTGGCTGACGCCGCTGCGGCTGATCGTGGCCATCCTGTGCTTTGGCGGCGGTACCGCGCTGGGCATCGTCACCCTCGCGGTGATGACGGGACCCATCGCGGCGAGCACCGCGGGTCCGGCGGTGATGCTGTGGGCGATCGGCGTCGCGATGATCAGCCCGGGCGTCACGAAGCTGACCGCGATCCTGTTGTCCGGCCCGATGCGCCTGTTCAGCGGCGTCACCGGCTGGCTGGCGATCACCAACACCCGCAACGCGGCGACCCGGGTGGCCGGCGCGGTCACCCCGATCATGCTCGCCGTCGGCATCGCGACCGCCAACATCTACCTGCAGACCACGACCACCGCCGCTTCCGCGGAGGCGTTCGCCGAAGACCTCCGCGCCGACGCGGTCGTCGCGGGCCCGACCGGGGTTTCTCCCGAGGCGATCGACCGTGTCCGGCAGGCGGACGGCGTCGCGGCGGTCTCGACGTACGTCACCAGCCGCGCGTTCATCACCGCTCCGTTCGACGAGAACCAGACCAAGAAGGGCTACCCGGCGCTGGGCCTCACCGACGCGACGACCAACGCCGCCACAGTCGTGCGCGGCAATCTCGCCGACCTCACCGGCGACACGATCGCGTTGCCCGACGCCGCCGAGGTCTCCCGATCCGTCGGGGAATCGGTCACGCTCCGTCTCGGCGACGGGACCGACCGGACCCTTCGCATCGTCGCGATCGTGCATCAGCGAGACGGTGCCGAACAGCTCCTCCTGCCCGCCGACCTGCTCGCCGGGCACACCTCCACCGGCCTCGCCCGGCAGGTGCTCGTCCGCGCCGCTCCCGGCGTCGACCAGGCGCGGCTGACCCAAAGCCTGACCGCCGCGACCGCCGGTCTCCCGGTGTCCGTCGGCGACCGGAGCACGCTGGCCGCCGCGAACGCCAAGAGCGACGAGACCGGTGCCTGGGTGAACTACCTGCTGGTCGGCATGATCGTCGGCTACACGGTGATCTCCGTGGTGAACACCCTGGTCATGGCCACCTCACAGCGGCGGAGGGAGTTCGGCCTGCAACGGCTCGGCGGCTTCACCCGCGGTCAGGTGCTGCGGATGGCAGCGGGCGAAGGCGGCCTGATCGCCGCGATCGGCATCCTGCTGGGCACCGTCGTGTCGGCGGGCGCGATCGTGCCGTTCTGTCTCGTCGCGACCGGCCGGGTGCTTCCGGACGGGCCGGTGTCCATCTACCTGGTGATCATCGCGACCGCGATCGTGCTCGCGTTGCTCGCCGCGGTCCTCCCCGCTTGGGTGGCGACGCGGGCGCGTCCGGTGACGGCCGTCGCGACCGGGGAGTGACGCGCGGAAGTTGTCGGTGCCGTGTGTAAGACTCTCGGCCGTGGCGTACCCCGGGTTGGATCAAACTGCGAAGCTCGAACTGGCCAGGCTGGTCAGCGAACTGGCCGTCGTGCACGGCAAGGTCACCTTGGCCTCGGGCAAGGAAGCCGACTACTACGTCGACCTCCGGCGGGCGACGCTGCAGCACGCGGCCGCCCCGCTCATCGGCAAGCTGCTGCGGCAGCTCACCGCTGACTGGGACTACGTCGCGACGGGCGGGCTCACCCTCGGCGCGGACCCGGTAGCGCTGGCGATGCTGCACTCCGCGGCGGCCGAGGGCGTGGTGCTCGACGCGTTCGTCGTCCGCAAGGCGATCAAGGAACACGGGATGCAGCGCCGGATCGAGGGCGTGGAGGTGCGCGGGCAGCGGGTGCTGGCCGTCGAGGACACCTCCACCACCGGCGGCAGCGTGCTCACCGCGGTCGAGGCGCTGCGCGAAGGCGGGGCCACCGTGGTCGGCGTGGCAACGGTCGTCGACCGCGACACCGGTGCCCGGGAAGCCATCGAGAAGGCCGGGCTCGAGTACCGGTACCTGCTGAACAAGGACGACCTCGGGCTCAACTGAGCGAAAGTGAGCACTGTCACTCACAATGCGTGCGTGATGAATGCCCGCCTCGCGGTGTCCCTCTGACGGAAGGGGGTGCCGTGACCACGACCAGTGTCCCGCTCGACGACGCCACCCTCGTCAGCCGTGCGCGAGACGGCGACGTGCGCGCGTACGAACAGCTTGTGCAGCGTTATCAGGGCCCGATGTTCCGGCTTGCCCTGAAGATGCTGCATCACCGCGGCGACGCCGAGGACGTAGTGCAGGAAGCGTTCCTCGGCGCGTGGCGGAAGCTGGCGCAGCTGAACGACGACAACGCGTTCGTCGGGTGGCTGTACCGCGGAACGACCAACCGCTGCCTCAACGTGATCCGGGCGCGCCGCCCGCAGGCCGACGTCGACCTCGACCTGGCCGAATCTCCGCGGCGCGACACTCAGCCCGAGCACGCGGCGCAGGTCAGCGGCCAGCTCGCCGCGCTCGACGAGGCGCTTCAGACGCTCACCCCGCAGCAGCGGGCGTGCTGGCTGCTGCGTGAGGTGCACGGCCGGTCGTACGACGAGATCAGCGAGATCGTCGGCGCGAACCCCACCGCGGTCCGGGGGCGTATTGCCCGGGCCCGTGCGCAGCTGGCGGAGGTGATGAAGCCGTGGAGGTGAACCAGGACTACGAATTGCCGTGCGGCCGGGAACTGGAGACGGTCTGGGACCACTTGGACGAGGCCGACGACCATCAGGCGGAGTGCGTCCACTGCCGAACCGCGCGGGAGAGCCTGCTGGCCCTGCGCTCGGCGACGCAGGAGCTGATCGACGAGCCCGATCCGACCCCGCCGGACCTGATGGGACGGATCATGTCGGCCGTCCGCGCCGAAGTGCGCCGAGGCCAGATGCTGGACCTCTCCGCGGACGAACCAGGCTCCGTGGAAGTGAGCGAGCAAGCCGTCGCGGTGGTGCTCCGCTACGCGGCCGACTCCGCCGGCGATGTCCGCGCCCGTCGCGTACGGGTGCGAAAAGTCGGCGTCGACCCCTCGGGCGCGGCTCAGGTCGAGGTCGAACTCACCCTCGCGACGCGCCTGGGGAACTCCAATGGCGCTGACACGTTGGCCCGCGTACGAGAACTGGTGTCTGCTGCCGCGACCGCGCGAGTGGGTATTTCGCTGGTCAGCCTGGATCTGCTGGTGGAAGACGTGTACGAGGACGGGGAATGACCGCCGAATACGTGATCGCCGCCCCGGTGATCGCGAGCGTTGCCGCCAGGGCGGCCGCCGAAACCGCCGGTGTGGTGCGCCTGGAACCCGGGCTGCTCGGTTTGGCGACCGCCTGGACCCGCGCCGCCCGGCAACGCTGGAAGGGCCTGGAACCGGCCCCCGCCGACGGTGTCCGGGTCCGGATCCACGAGGACCGCCTGACTGTCGAGGTGGATGTGATCATCTCGGGAGCCGACCAGGCCGCCGCGGTGGGCCGCGCCGTGCAACGGGCGGTGTTCCGGGAAGTCCTCGAACAGACCGGCCGCTCCGTGGACGCCGTCCGAGTGTCCATTTTGGACATTGAGGTGGGGCGGCGGTGACCGATCCGCGTTCGCTGGCCGGAAGACTCGCCGACGCACTGACCGCCATCGACGGCCTCCGCCCGGCGACGAGCGTCGCCGCGGAAATCAGCTGGCTCCCGACCGATCCTGCAGGCGGGTCGGTGGATCTGGCCGAGGAGGAAGTGGAAGTCCGGTTGGTGGCTTTGCGGTTGCCGCTGCCGCCCCTGCTGTCGGCCGCCGAGGCGGCGGTGCGCGAAGTGCTCGCGGCGACGGAGTGGGCGGAGGCGCGCATCCGCTTGGTGGTGACGGACATCGACGGGGCAGCGTTCGCTGGCTGAACGCTCTGAACCTGGCCTGGTTGTGGTCTTCCGGCCGGTATCGTCGTTCTCGACGCACGGGACGGGGAGCGTGGACGATCCGGATCCAGGTCACCAATAAGGACGACTAGCCCCGCACTTGGAACGTCGAGCCCTATGGCGACGAAGTCGTTCTCAAGGCCGACGACGTGCTCTCGATCGAGTTCGCGCACCCGGCGTGACCTTCGGGTGGCCCTCCACCCCGACTCCGAGGTCGTCTGGACGTCGACGGCTGGTCCGGGGCCCGAGACCCTGCTGCCCGAGGACCTCAAGCTCAATGAGGTCAGCCTCTGGCCGGGCACGGGTTCTCCGGGCTGAGATTGGCGTTCACCCACCGGGATCAGCGCACCTGACCGCTCAAGTTCCGCGCACCTGACCGCTCAAGATCAGCGCACCTTGACCGCTCAGGTTCCGCGCTGCGGGTGCCGCCTTGTCGTCCGCCTGCGCTTCACGCGTTTCCCGCCCCGCCAGTTTTCCGGCATATTGGACCTTTCTCTTCCCTCTCCTGCTTCTCCGTTGTCAAGTGCTTTTCCGCTTGCTTTCGCCGCCCCGATTCCCGCTCCGTCAAGTGCACGGAACGGAGTGCTTTCCCGCGCGATGGGTCCGCTCGTGGAGGTGTTCCGGCCGCTCTCCTACCCGGAGTGATCCCTCCGTTACCTCCCGGGTGAACCCGTTGCTCCGGTGGGTCGAACATCACAGCAGGTCCCCCGATTTCCCGCTCCCGGCCCGGGTAATCGGAGTAACGTCGCTGGTAGGTGCACTGGGAAGGGGGCGAAGGTGGACACGACGGTCGCGCACGTTCTCGCCGATGTCACCGTGGCGGTGCACATCCTCGCCCTGCTCTTCATCGGCTTCGGCGGCTTCCTCGCGTGGCGGTGGCCGAAGATCATTTTCGTGCACATTTTCTTCGCGGGGTGGGGCGTGCTGGTCAATGTCACGCCGATTCCGTGCCCGCTCACCGCACTGGAGGATTTCTTCCGGCACCAGCAGGGGTTAGGCGATCTGCCCGGCGGGTTCAACGCGTATTACCTCTACGGCACGGTGCTCCCGCGCTCGCTGCTGCCGGCGGTGGTCGCGGTGGCGCTGGCGGTGCTGGTGATCTCGTACCTCGGCGCGTACCTGCGCTGGCGGCACCGCCACGACGACAGTCCGGCGCACGGCGTCAGCCTCGGCTGAGCGAGAATCGTCCTTCGTGACGACGGAACCACACGAAGCGGGCCCTACCGAGTGGGTGAACCGCGAGGAGGTCGGCGTCGGTCCCTGGCCAGGCACCTGGCCGGACGACCCGCGCTACGACCCCGAACTCCTGGCCAACGGCGACCGCCGCAACGTGGTCGACGCCTACCGCTACTGGCGCCGCGAAGCGATCGTGTCCGATGTGGACACCCGACGGCACCCGTTCCACGTCGCGATCGAGAACTTCCAGCACGACCACAACATCGGAACCGTCGTCCGCACCGCGAACGCCTTCGCCGCCGCGGAGGTGCACATCGTCGGCCGTCGCCGATGGAACCGCCGGGGCGCCATGGTGACGGACCGCTACCAGCACCTCCGGCACCACGAAGACGTCGCGAGCCTCCTGGAGTTCGCCACGGCCGAGGGACTGACTGTGGTGGCCGTCGACAACACGCCTGGTGCTGAGCCGGTGGAAACCGCCGAGCTGCCCCGGAAGTGCCTGCTGCTGTTCGGCCAGGAGGGCCCCGGCCTGTCCGAAGCGGCCCAGACTGACTCGGCGAAGGTGGTGTCCATCGCCCAGTTCGGCACGACAAGGTCAATCAACGCGGGCGTCGCGGCGGGCATCGTGATGCACGCTTGGATTCGGCAGCACGCGGACCTTTCCAAGGCTTGGTGACCTCCCGCCTCGTGAGTGGCTACGCCGGTTAGAACCGGAATAGACACTCACGAGAACCCACGCTCAGCCCTGGCCGCGTGGTTCGGGCCGGTGCCGCCCACGCCGTCAGCCTGCCGGGAAGCGTCGTGCAGAGGCAAGTTCTCCGCCGCGCAGGCAGAATCAACCCATGACCGTCGATCCGTCCGAGCCCGCCGATTCCGCTGCGCGCGGCGATGCGGCCCGCCCTGCCATAGCGCGCGCCACCGACCCTGCCGAGCGTACGGCGGCGGCCGAGGGCGTGGCGGGTGGTGTTGAGAGTGCGGCAAAAGCGGCCGAGGGCGTGGCTGGTGGCGTTGAGGGTGAGCCAAACGCGGCCAAAGGCGCTGAGGGTGGCGCTGAGGGTGCGGCGGCGGCCGAGGGCGCGGCGGGTGGCGCTGAAGGTGCGGCAAATGCAGCCAAAGGCGCGGCGGGCGGCGTTGAGGGTGCGGCGGCGGCCGAGGGCGCGGCTGGTGACGCTGAACGTGCCGCAGCGGCCGAACGCGCGGTCTGCGCCCGCCACCTCCGCCGCCTCTGGGCCCTCCCCGGCACCGTCCTCGGCCGCAGTGGTTGGCCGCCCACTATGAGTCAGCGACTCCACTGGCACTGGAACTACTGGTGGCAGGCCCATCTCCTCGACAGCCTCGTCGACGCGCAGCTTCGTCAACCCACCCAAGAGCGCGCACGGCTCATCAACCGGTTCATCACGACGGTGCACCGACGCAACTTCGGCTCGTGGGTCAACGACTACTACGACGACATAGCTTGGCTAGGGCTCGCTCTGCAACGAGTGCGTCAGCACAAGCTATCCCACAATATGTCTACAGTGGACGAAGCACTAGGCGCCATCGGCAAACGGCTGCATGAAGGCTGGACAGAAGACCTTGGCGGAGGAATTTGGTGGCGGCGAGGCGAATCCTTCAAGAATACCCCGGCGAACGGGCCAGCCGCCATCTTCCACGCTCGTGTGGGTGACGGAGAACGCGCTCGCGCTATGACGCAATGGCTCACCGACACGTTGGTAGATCCCGAAACCGGCCTCGTCTGGGACGGAATCCGCGCGGACACCGGCGAACTAGTCAAGCATATTTTCTCGTACTGCCAAGGGGTTTACCTAGGCGCATGCCTCGAACAGTCCTTTTGGGACGAAGCAGCCCGCACCATCCGGGCGGTAGAAAAACACGGCGCACCCGGCGGCATCCTCCCCGGCTCGGAAGGCGGCGACGGCGGACTGTTCTCGGCGATCGCCGCCCGCTACCTAGCACTAGCGGCGAAGAAGCTGCCGAGGCCAGAGGCGGAGACGGCAAAACGTCTGGTGCAGAACTCGGCCGAAGCCTGCTGGAACGGTGCAACGCAAGAGAAATCCGGACCGTTGTTCAGCGCGGAGTGGGCACGACCGGCCCCGAACCCGCCCGGTAAGGCCGAGCGGGATTTGTCTGTCCAAATTGGAGGATGGATGTTGCTGGAAGCCGCTGCCACCCTGCACTAGCAGCCGCACGAAGCGCGGTGCAGGAACCGAGGCGCGAGGCGGACTGATTCCGGCCGGCGTTCCGGCTCCCGGCAGCGCGCCAGCAACAGCTGCACCGCGCGGCGGCCGATTTCCGAGATTGGTTGCGCCATCGTCGTCACGCCAGGGGAAACCGTGCGCGCCCAATCCATGTCCCCGTAGCCGACGACCGCCAGTTCCGACCCGATCCGGATCCCGCGCCGGTGCGCTTCCCACTGCACGCCGATCAGCATCGCCTCGCCCGCGACGACCAGCGCGGTCGGCGACGGCCAGCCGTCCAGGAGTTTGGCCGCGGCGCGAGCAGCACCGCCTGCGGTGGATAGGCCGGACGCGACCAGTTCCGGGTGGTAGCGCAGTCCGGCGCGGCCCAGGCCGAGGCGGTAACCGAGAGCGCGTTCTTCGCTGACGGTCGTTCCCTCGGTGCCGGTGATCAGCGCGATCCGCCGGTGCCGTCGCGCGGCCAGGTGTTCCACCAGTGCGGACATGGCCTGGAAGTTCTCCGACCCGACCTGGTCGACGTCGTTGCGGCCGGCGATCCGGTCGACCAGCACGGTGGGCACGCCGGTACGCACGAGCCCGTTCACGACAGCCTCGTCGCCAGGGGCGGGCACCAGCAGCACGCCGTCGACGCGATCCGCCTGCAGTGCGCGCAGCACTTCGGCTTCCTCGCGCGGGCAGTCGCCGGTGTCGGCCAGCAGCAAGTCGCAGCCCGCCCGCGCGGCAGCGCCGCGGATGGCACGCAGCAGCTGGTCGTGGTACGGGCTGGCGTGCCTCCCCAATGCCACCCCGAACCGATGGGTGACCGGCAGGTCCCAGTGGGAGACCTCCGGCGCCAGAACGGTCATTTTCCCGGCCCTCGTCGTCGGTACCTACCCAACAGTAGCCACTGTTGGGCCACCTAAGAGAGGGCCCGAGACGATCGGGTCCCGAGAATCACTGAGGTGAGTGAACGAAGCACGTGCTTGGTTACGCCGGGCAGTCAAGACCGGGGGCTACGCGCACCCGCACGAAGCCCGGTGCCGCAAGGTAGGCGGCAACCGCACAGTCTCGGCGGGCCGTCCGGGATCCGCCAGTCGAGCCAGCAGCAGCTGCACCGCGCGGCGACCGATTTCGTCGATCGGCTGGGCCATGGTCGTCAGCGGCGGGTCGACGAGGTCGGCCCATTCGACATCGTCGTAGACCACCACAGGCAGGTCCTGGCCGATCCGCAGGCCGCGCCGCCGCGCCTCGTGCAGGACGCCGACCATCATGCTGTCGTTGGCCACCACCAGTGCGGTCGGCGGATCCGGCAGCGCGAGCAGGGTGCTCAACGCCAAACCGCCGCCGTCGCGTGAGGACTGTCCGCACGCGACCAGATCCGGCGACCAGCTCAGCCCCGACCGGCCGAGGCCGAGCCGGTAGCCCAGCACGCGTTCGTCGCTCGTGGTCAGCCCGGGCGCGCCGGAGATCATCCCGATCCGGCGATGGCCCAGCGACGCCAGATGCGCGGTCAGCGCCGAGGTCGCCTGGATGTTCTCCGCGCCGACCTGGTCGATGTCGGTGCGGGTGGTGAGCCGGTCCATCAGCACGGTCGGCACGTCCAGCGACACCAGTTCGCCGAGCACCGACCCGTCGCCGGGCGCGGGCGTGATCAGCAGGCCGTCGACCCGGCGCGAGCGCAGCGCGCGCACGACGTCCCGCTCGGTGCCCGCGGTGTCGTGCGTGTCCGCCAGCAGCACGGTGTATCCGTTTGCCGACGCCTCTCGCTCGATCGCGTGCATCAGTGCCGCGAAGTACGGGTTCGCGACCAGCGAGATCGCCATCCCGATGGACCGCGTACCCCCGGTGACCAGCGAGCGCGCGATCGCGTCGCCGGTGTAGCCGGTGGTCTCGATCGCCCGCAGCACCGCGGCTTTCGTCTCCTCGGCCACCGCCCGCGTGCCGTTCACGACGTGCGAGACCGTCGTGATCGACACGCCCGCCATTTCGGCGATGTCGCGCTGGGTCGGGCGGGCGGAGCGGGGTCGCGGCATGTCTGTCCTTCATCAAGAGAGCGAAACCAGGAGCGTTGGCAAGCGTTTGCGCAAACGCTTGCGTCATGGCACTGAGTCTGTCTACCTTCCCGTCCATCGGCAAGCTCGCACCTCGATTCGGAGGGCATCTCCATGAGACACCGGAGTCTCACCGCACTCGCTTTGGCGGCCGCTGTCGCGGTCTCCACCGCCGGGTGCACCGTCGAACGCCACTGGGGCGGCAGCTCCAAAACCGGCGGCAGCGGCAAGGCCAAGGTCGGCCTCGTCACGAAGACCGACACCAACCCGTACTTCGTCGAACTGCGCAACGCCGCCTCCGCCGCGGCCAAGGCCAACGGCGCTGACTTCAGCGCGCTCGCCGGCCAGTTCGACGGCGACAACGACGGTCAGGTGCGCGCCATCGAGAACCTGATGCAGCAGGGCGTCAACACCATCCTGATCACGCCGAGTTCGTCCACCGGCGTCCTCAAGGCCATCAAGGACGCCCGCGACGCCGGCATCCTGGTGATCGCTCTCGACACCGCCACCGAACCGCCGGACGCGGTCGACGCCACCTTCGCCACCGACAACTTCGCGGCCGGCGAGCAGCAGGGTGCGTACGTCAAGGCGGCGCTGAAGGGCGCGGCTCCCAAGCTCCTGATGGTCGACGGCACCGCGGGCAGTTCGGTCGACACCCAGCGGCACGGCGGGTTCCTCAAGGGCATCGGGCTCAAGGACGGCGCGCCGGAGATCAAGGGCCACACCAACGCCAACGGCGACCAGAGCCTCGCCCAGCAGGGCATGGAGAACCTCCTGCAGCGCACCACCGACCTCAACGCGGTCTACACGATGAACGAGCCGATGGGCCGCGGCGCGTACGCGGCCCTGAAAGCGAGGGGCCTCAACAGCCAGCTCACCGTCGGCTCCATCGACGGCGGTTGCGAGGGCGTGCAGAACGTCAAGAACGGCCAGTTCGCCGTCACCGTGATGCAGTTCCCGCGGAAGATGGCCGAGCAGGGCGTGCTCGCGGCGGTCGAGTACGCGAAGACCGGAAAGAAGCCGAGCGGGTTCGTGAACACCGGTTCGACCGCGATCACCGACCACCCGATGCCGGGCGTCCCGAGCAAGGACACCGCGTGGGGTCTGCAGAACTGCTGGGGAGGCGGGAAATGACGAGCGCGACGGTCAACAACCGCGAGCGCGAGACGCTCGGCGAGTTCTTCCTGCGCGCCCCCGCGGTCGGCCCGGCGCTGGCGCTGGTCGTGGCGGTGCTGGTGTTTTCCTTTGCCACGGACACCTTTTTCGACCTGGACAATCTGTCCACAGTGGTCCAGCAGTCGCTGGTGGTCGGCACGCTCGCGCTCGGCCAGACGCTGATCATCCTGATCGCGGGCATCGACCTTTCCAACGCGTCGTCGATGGTCGTGGCGACGCTGGTGATGGCGAAACTGGCGGCGGTCACGAACGTTTTCTTCGCACTGCTGGCCGGAGTCGTGCTGACCGTCGTGGTCGGACTGTTCATCGGCACGCTGGCGACGCGGATCAAGCTGCCCGCCTTCATCATCACGCTCGGCACGTTCACCGGGCTGACCGCGGTGGCGAAGCTGATCGCGGGCGGACAGGCGGTCCCGGTTTCCGACGGGCTGCTCACCTGGCTAGGCACAAAGCGGTACCTCTTCGGCGGCATCCCGATCACCTACGGCATGACGCTGGCGCTGCTCATGTTCCTCGTCGTCTGGTACGCGCTGACGAAAACCGCGTGGGGCAAGCACGTTTACGCCGTCGGCAACGCACCAGAGTCCGCGCGGCTGTCCGGGATCAAGGTCAATCGCACCGTACTGTCGGTCTATCTGGTCGCCGGCCTGTGCTTCGGCATCGCCGCGTGGCAGGCGCTCGGGCGCACGCCGAACGCCGACCCGAACCAGTTCCAGCTCGGCAACCTCGACTCGATCACCGCGGTGGTGCTGGGCGGCACGAGCCTGTTCGGCGGACGCGGTTCGGTGCTGGGCACGCTGTTCGGCGCGCTGGTCGTCGCGGTGCTGCGTTCGGGTCTGACGCAGATGGGCGTGGACGGCAACTACCAGGACCTGGCGACTGGCGCGTTGCTGATCGCCGCGGTGGTCGTGGACCGGATCGCACGGAGGCAGCAGCAGTCATGACTACCACGCAGCAGCAGCCGACCCTTTCCGCGCGCGGCCTGGTGAAGCGCTACGGCCGGGTCACCGCCATCGACGGCGCCGATTTCGACCTCTACCCCGGCGAAGTGCTCGCCGTGGTCGGCGACAACGGGGCCGGAAAGTCCAGTCTCATCAAGGCATTGTCCGGTGCGGTGGTGCCGGACGCCGGTGAGATCAAAGTGGACGGAAAGACGGTCCACTTCAAGTCCCCTTTGGACGCGAGGCACTACGGAATCGAGACGGTGTACCAGGATCTGGCGGTCGCGCCAGCGCTGGACATCGCGTCGAACATGTTCCTCGGCCGCGAAAAGCGCCTCAAGGGACCGTTCGGGATCGGATTGCGCAAGCTCGACACCGCGACCATGCGCACCGAGGCGCAGCGGATCCTGGACGACCTCGGCATCAAGGTCAAATCCATTACCCAGCTGGTGGAAACGCTGTCCGGCGGGCAGCGGCAAGGCGTCGCGGTGGCGCGCGCGGCAGCGTTCGGCACCAAAGCGGTGATCATGGACGAGCCGACGGCCGCGTTGGGTGTCGCGGAATCCGCGAAGGTGCTGGAACTGATCGGCCGGATCCGCGACCGCGGCCTGCCGGTGGTGTTGATCAGCCACAACATGCCGCACGTCTTCGAAATCGCCGACCGGATCCACGTGCACCGGCTCGGCAAGCGCGTCGCCGTGGTGTCGCCGAAGACGCACAGCATGAACCAGGTGGTCGGCCTGCTCACCGGTGCGTTGAAACTCGACGACAACGGCGAAGTCGTCGAGGTCGCGTCCACCACGCACGCCGGGTTGACCTGACGTGCGAGTGCTGCTGGCGGGGTTGTGCACCGTCGATGTCGTACAGCGGGTCGCGGAATTCCCGGAGCCGAGCGAAAAAGTGCAGTCGCTGCAGGTGGATGTCGCGGCCGGTGGGCCCGCGACGAACGCCGCGGTGACCGTCGCGGCGCTCGGTGCAGAAGCGACCCTCGTGACGGCTCTCGGCGCACACCCGCTGGCCGCGCTCGCCCGCAATGACCTCGAAGCCTGTGGCGTCGACCTGGTCGACCTCGCTCCAGAACGTACGCAGGCACCGCCGGTCAGCGCGGTCGTAGTCCGGGAGAACGACGGCGAACGCACCGTCGTCTCCCGCAACGCCGCCTCCGACGAGCCGCTGGAACTGCCTGACCTCGCCCCGATTTTCGAGCGCGTAGACGCCGTCCTCGTCGACGGGCACCATCCCGAGCTAGCACTTGCTGTTGCCCAGGAAGCCTGCACGCGCGAAGTGCCGGTCATCCTGGACGCGGGCAGCTGGAAACCGGTACTGGACCAGTTGCTGCCACTGGTCCGCGTGGCAGCCTGTTCCGCAAGGTTCCGTGCTCCCGCACCGAGTTTGGCCGAACGCGGAGTGTCAGTGACGATCACGACGGCAGGCCCGGAGCCGGTCGCCTGGAGCACTACGGAAGACTCTGGGCAGGTCCCCGTGCCGCTCGTCGAAGCGCGGGACACTCTGGGGGCCGGAGACGTGTGGCACGGTGCGCTCGCGTACGCGGTGGCGACGCGGGAAGGCGCGGTGCCCGACTGGATCGGATACGCGAACGCGGTGGCCGCGGAGCGCGTCCGGCACGTGGGTCCGCGTTCGTGGACCGGGCCGGTCGGGGAACTGGCGAAGAGCAGAGAAGAGGGAGTGCGATGACGGCGTTCGAGGATCTGCTGGCGCGGGCCGAGAAGCTGGCCAAACCGCGGGAACGGCACGTGCTCGGCATCATCGGCGCGCCCGCCTCCGGCAAGACCACGCTGGCCTGGGCGATCGCCAACGCGCTCGGTTCGCGGGCCGCGGTCGTCGGGATGGACGGTTTCCACCTGGCCCAGGTCGAACTGCAGCGGCTCGGCCGCACCGACCGCAAGGGCGCGCCGGACACCTTCGACGCGGCCGGCTACGTGCACCTGATCCGCCGCCTCGCCGAGGGCCGCGAGACGGTCTACGCGCCGGAGTTCCGCCGCGAGATCGAGGAGCCGATCGCCGGCGCGGTCCCGGTCGCGCCCGAGGTGCAGCTGGTCATCACCGAGGGCAACTACCTGCTGCTTCCGGACGACCCGTGGAGCGGCGTGCGGCAGTTCCTCACCGAGGCCTGGTTCCTCGCCCCGGACGAGCCGGAGCGGATCGAGCGGCTGGTGTCCCGGCACCGGCGCTACGGCCGTTCGCTGGTCGAGGCCCGGCAGCGCGCGCTCGGCTCCGACCAGCGCAACGCGGACCTGATCGCGAACACCCGCGACCGCGCCGACCTGGTGCTCGAGAACCTGCCGCTGACGAATTTCGCCCTCTGAGCGTGTTCTGAGCAGGTGATGTTCGACGATCCGGCGACGACGGATCCCTACGCCGGTGCGGTCACCTGGGACCGCGCCGGCGACGCCCGGATCGCCGTGCTGTACCCGCCGTACGTCCCGCTCCTGCGCACGCACCTGAACGGACTGCGGGCGCTGGTCGAGCGGCGGCTGTCCGAGCCCTCGGCGTCCAACGCGGATCCGCGGCTGGCGCTGCTGGTCGAGCGGATGCAGGAGACCAGCAGCGAACCGCAGCTCGAGCCGGAGGTGCTGGCGGACGTCCGGACTCGGCTGGACTGGGCGTTGTCGGTGCTGCCGGAACACGGCGGTGTCCTCGAACTGCACACTCCGATGCACCAATGGTGGTGGGGACGCGCGCTGCTCGACGTCTGCACGGCGATCACCGCGTTGCTGGGAGCGTGGCTGCGCGGCGAAGCGGTCGACGGGCAGCACTGCCCGGACGACGCGACCTGGTGGATGTGGATGGCACAGATGCGCTGGCTCGACGCCCAGTTCGTCGAGCCGCTCAAGCCAAGCGGGGAGTGAGCTGTGGGGGTTTTGGTCGTCACCGGCGGCAGCCGGGGCATCGGGGCGGCGATCTGCGAACTGGCCGCCACTCGGGGTTACGACGTGGTGGTGAACTACTCCGGCGACCCGGCTCCGGCCGAGGAGGTCGCCGAGCGGGCGCGATCCCACGGTGCGCAAGCGCTTGCGCACCGCGCCGACGTATCCGACGAACAGCAGGTCAGCGACCTTTTTTCGGCCGCGGCCGAGCTGGGTCCGCTCGTCGGCCTGGTCAACAACGCGGGCATCACCGGCAACACCCCGGGCAGGCTCGACGAGCAGAGCGTCGAGACCGTGCGCCGCGTGCTGGACATCAACGTCACCGGGGTTTTCCTGTGCTGCCGCGAGGCGGTGCGACGGCTGTCGGCGCGCTACGGCGGGTCCGGCGGCGCGATCGTGAACGTCTCGTCCACGGCTTCGCGGAACGGGTCGTCGGGCGAATGGGTGCACTACGCGGCGTCCAAAGCGGCGGTCAACACGCTCAGCCTCGGCCTCGCGCGGGAAGTCGCCGACGAGGGAATCCGGGTCAACGTCGTGTCTCCCGGCCTGGTCGAGACCGGCCTGCACGCCGCCGCCGGAATGCCGGACCGGCTCGACCGGCTCAGCGGAAACATCCCGCTCCGACGTGCTGGCCGGCCGGAGGAGATCGCCGCGGCCGTGCTGTGGCTGCTGTCCCCGGAGGCGTCCTTCACCGTGGGCGCGGTGCTGGAGGTCGGCGGCGGCCGCTGATCCATCTCGGACAGTGAGACGCCCGGCGACGGGCAGATCACGATTGACCCCGGAACTCGGTGAACTCGCCCGTGGCGGTCGGCGCGGTGTGCGAGTCTGGAACGAGGGGTTGAAAGGACGGCCGCGAAAGTCATGCCCAAGCTCACGTCTGTGCACCATCTGGCGCTCACCGTGACCGATGTGGACCGAAGTGTTCCCTGGTACGTCCGGGTGCTCGACCTCGAGGAAAGCCATCGGCGCGAAGACCCGGAAACCGGGGTGCGCAAAGTAGTTCTGCGTTCGGCAGGAGACGGTTTCTCCGTGGTGCTGGTCCAGCATCCGGTCGCGGTGAGACCCGCGTTCGACGAAAGACGCACTGGTCTGGACCACGTCGCGTTCTCGGTGTCGTCCCGCGCCGAGGTCGCCGAATGGGAGGACCGCCTGCGCGAGTACGGCGTTTCCTACCTGCCCGCCACGGAATCGCAGACCTTCGAAGGTTCGTCGGTGATCGTGTTCCGCGATCCGGACGGCATCCAGCTGGAAGTCTGGTCCGACCCGGCGTGAAAACTCAGGCGTGCGCGTCGTCGGGTTCGTCGACCGGACGCCGCATTTCCTGGCGGTAGCGCAGCACGCCGTACGCGGTGCCGAACACGAAGAACGCGATGCTCACCCACAGCGCGACGGTCTTGACCCACGGGATGGCGTCGAGCAGACCGGCCCCGTAGTAGCCGAGCAGCACCAGCGTCGGCACCCACAGCAGCCCGCCGACCGTGGTGGCGAGCAGGAACCGGCGCGAATCCATCCGTGCGGCGCCGGCGATCAGCGGGGCCAGCGTGCGGATCCACGGAATCCACCTCGCCGCGACGATCGCGAAGAATCCCTTGCGGTCCAGGAAAGCTTGCGCGCGTTCGAGATTGTGCCGGTTGAGCATCCGCCCGCCGCGCCGGGCGATCAGCGTCGTGCCAGCGCCGCGGCCGATGTAATAGCCGATCTGGTTGCCGACCACGGCGGTGATCAGCGCGGCCCCGGACAGCAGCCACGCGTTCAGGTCCGAGCCGTGCTGCGCGAGCACCACGCCCGCGCCGAACAGCAGGGAATCTCCCGGCAGGAACAGCCCGATGATGAGTGCGCATTCGATGAGCACGAACGACAGCACGATGACCCAGACCAGCACCGGGCCGGCGGTGTCCAGCCAGCTCAGGCCGATTCCCGCGGCGTGCGCGGGCTGGGCGGCGTCGAGGTTCACGCGAAGAGCCTACGTGGCTGGGAACGGCTGCAGTACGCAACCATCGAATCCTCCGCATTCGGTGACTTTGGGTATTCCTGGGGTAACCAGACTGTTCACCCTTTTCGCCCAGGACAACGAACAAGCCGCCCGGAACAGTTCCCGGGCGGCCTGTCGCGGTTTTCTCTAGAACTGCGGCAGGGACTCGCCCTGCACAGCCTCGATGTCCAGCTCCACCTTGACGGTCGTGCCGATCGCGGCCACGCCCGCCCGCACCATCGCGCTGTAGTTGATCGCGAAATCGTTGCGGTGCAATTGCGTTTCGGCGTGGAACGCGGCGCGCACGCCGCCCCACGGGTCCGGACCGTGCCCGGTGTAGCGCAGGTCGAGCGTGACGTCGCGGCGTTCGCCGTGCAGCGTGAGCACGCCGCGCAACGCCCAGCTGTCCGTGCCGAGCTGGGAAAGCCCGGTGCTTTCGAACGTGATGAGCGGATACGCGTCGACGTCGAGGAATTCGGCCGAACGCAGGTGGTCGTCCCGCATCTTGATGCCGCTTTCGATGCTGCCCGCCTTGATCTCGGCGCGCACCGTCGAACGCTCGACCGGGCGGGCGACCTCGATCCGCCCGGCCACGTCCGGGAACCGCACCTTGATGCTCGCGATGCCCATGTGCCGCGCGGTGGCGACCACCGACGAGTGCATCGGGTCGATCGTCCACGGCCCCTCCGGCGGCAGCTCGACCGCGCCGGAAACCGGCGCGAGCGCGATGTCGCCGAGCAGCCCGGCCCCGTCGGAGCCGATCTGCACGGTGCGGGCCATCGGCGTGTACCCCGGCGCGGTGATCACGGCGGTGTAGACGCCCGGGGGCAGCGGATCGGTGACCACCGCCCCCTTCGCGTCCGTGACCTGCCGCGCGACCTGGCGACCGTTCAAGTCGGTGACCGTGAGCACCGCGTTCTCGACCGGCCATCCGCCGTTCGAGCGCAGTTGTGCGCGCAGACCTCCGCTCATGACCGGTCGACCAGCTCGTCGAGCGCCTGGTCGTAGCTCAGCCGCACGTCGTGCTGGGCCTCGCCGTCGTTCAGCGTCACCTGGCTCGTGGCGGGCGGGTATCCGCTGGCCACGACGGTGTACGAGCCGATCGGCAGGTCGCTGACCACGTACCGGCCCTCGCTGTCGGTGCGGGCCACCGCCGCGACGTTGCCGTTCGCGTCGAGCACGGTGATCCGTGCGTCCGGCACGATCCGGTCGCCCTCGGTGCGCGCGACGCCCTGGAGCAGCACCGCGCCGGCGAGTTCGACGTCGTGGCGCAGCACGCCGCTGTCCGGCACCGTCAGCGTGACCGCGACCGGGCGGTAGTGCGGGCCGCTCGCGACCAGCGTGTACTGCCCGGCGCCGACCCCGCTGAAGGTGTAGACGCCGTCCTCGGCGGTGATGAACGCGCCGTTGACCTCGCCGCGCGAGTCGGTCAGCGTGACCGTCGCGTTCGCTAGCGGGGTCGCGGTGCCGATCGAACGGACCACGCCGGTCAGCTCGCCGGAACCGGTGAGCGTGACGTCCAGGTTCGCCGGGTGCCCGCCGACCACCACGCTGGAGGCCTGCGGCTGGTGCCCGGGAGCGGACACGATCAGCACGTACGTTCCCGGACCCTGGGTCGGGATCGAGTAGCTGCCGTCGCCGTTGCCGGTCGCCCGCGCCACCTGACGGCCCTGCTGGTCGATCAGGGTCAGCGCGGCCGCGCTCACGTGGCTGCCGTCCTGGCGGCGCACGTGCCCGGTGACCGGGACGCCGCCCGAACCGGTGGCCGTGCCGAATTCGGCGTCGGCCACCGAGTTGGTGATCGGCATCGGCCGGGCGTCAGCCACCGCCTGCGCGTCGCCGTGGCCGTTGGTCAAGGCGTGCTTGCCACCGGCTCCGACGAGCACCGGCTCCTTCGGGGCTTCCTCGAACAGCGAACCGGTCTTCAGCTCCGCGGTGTCGTCCGTGGCCGGGGCCGGCTCGTCCAGGTTTTCCAGCAGCGCCTCGCCGCCTTCGACCGCGGCCGCGGCCGGGTTCATGCCCGCCAGCGGGATCTCCTTCATGAACAGCAGCACCAGCGTGGCCAGCAGCGCGACGCCGCCCGCCACCCAGAACACCGTGGTGATGGAGTCGGTGAAGCCGATCAGGATCGGCGTGCGCACCGCCTCCGGCAGCGACTGGATGACACTGGTGTTGCTCGACAGGTCGCCGAGGTTGGCGCCCGCGCCCGGAGGCAGGTGGCCGCCGAACGCCTTGGTGATGTTGCCCGGCAGCACGTTGAACAGAATCGTCAGGAACACCGCGACCCCGGCGGTACCGCCGATCTGGCGGAAGAACGTGGCCGACGCGGTCGACACGCCCATGTCCTTGCGCGGGCCCGCGTTCTGCACCGCGATGATCAGGGTCTGCATGCACTGGCCGAGGCCGAGGCCGATGATCAGCGCGGCCACCAGCGGGTGCCAGATCGGGGTGTCGTACTTGACCACGGCGAAGAAGAACGCGCCCGCGGCGATCAGGATCGTGCCGACGATCGGGAAGATCTTGTAGCGCCCCGTCTTCGAGGTGATCTTGCCGGAGATGATCGAGCTGGACATGATGCCGACCATCAGCGGCAGCATCAGCAGACCCGACTGCGTCGGCGAGTAGCCCTGCACGACCTGCAGGTACTGCGGGATCATCGTGATCGCGCCGAACATCGCCACACCGACGATCACGCCGCCGATGATGGCCACGGTGAAGGTCGAGTTCTTGAAGAGCCGCAACGGGATCAGCGCCGCGTCCTTCATCAGCCTCTCGACGACGATGAACAGCACGATGCCGACGCCGCCGATGATGTACATCCAGATCGACTTCTGGTCGCCCCAGCCCCATTTCTGGCCCTGTTCGGCGACGATCAGGAACGGCACCACGGCGATGACCATGGTGAGCGCGCCCCACCAGTCGATCTTGTGGTCGTGCCGGTTGTGCGGGACGTTCAGCACCTTCGCGACGACGAACAGCGCGACGACGCCGATCGGCACGTTGATCAGGAAGACCCAGCGCCAGCCGTGCAGGCCGCCGAGGGTGTCGAAACCGGCGAAGAAGCCGCCGAGCACCGGGCCCAGCACGGTCGAAATGCCGAACACGGCGAGGAAGTAGCCCTGGTACCGCGGGCGTTCCCGCGGCGGGACCACGTCGCCGATGATCGTCATGGCCAGCGACATCAGACCGCCGGCGCCGAGACCCTGCACCGCGCGGAACGCGGCCAGTTCGTACATCGAGGTCGAGGCGGTCGCGGCCGCCGAGCCGACGACGAAGATCGCGATCGCGGCGAGGTAGAACGGCTTGCGGCCGTAGATGTCGGAGAGCTTGCCGTAGATCGGCGTGGCGATGGTCGAGGTGATCAGGTACGCCGTGGTCGCCCACGCCTGCAGGTCGAAGCCGTGCAGGTCGTTGGCGATCCGGACGATCGAGGTGCCCACGATCGTCTGGTCGAGCGCGGCGAGGAACATGCCGCACATCAGGCCGCTGATGATCGTGACGATTTGGCGGTGAGTCAGCCGCGGACCGCTCTCGCTGTCTTCAGCGGGCGCTCCCCCTCGCGACTGAGGTTGCTTTTCAACGGTGGACGTCATGCGTTCGAGGCCCCCTTGGCCTGTCCCGCCGCCGTGATTTCGGACAGCGACGGATTGTTCTTTTCGATACCTGTGTTGAGCCGCGCGAGAAGCTTGTTGAGCGTCTCGCGCTCCTCCTGGCTCCAATCGCCGAGTACATCGGCCAGCCACCGGGCGCGGTGCTTGCGGTTTTCGTCGAAGACACGGAGGCCTTCGGCGGTCGGGGCGAGCAAGCAGGCGCGGCCGTCCTCGGGGTCGGCCTGCCGTTCGACGAGTCCGTGCTGCACGAGCGAACTGGACTGCCTGCTGATCGTGGAGATCTCGGAATGCAGGAACTCGGCCAGCTTGCTGGTGCGTTGCGGGCCTTCGTGGACGAGGCAGAAGAGGATCGCGTACGCGGCCCTTTCGATCCCGTCCGGCCCGTGTTTGGCGACCTGGGACTTCGCCTTGGTGATCAAGCGCATGAACCGGACCAGCTCGTGTCCGAGCTGGTCGGCAAGGTCGAGATCGGCCTCGGGCCTGACGGCGGAGTTCTGAGGTGCCATGTGGGTCTTCCTTTGGAGCAAACCATTGGTTGGCGACTGCAACTAGTTGCCTCAAGCAAGAGTGTGCCCGTCCGGCTGTTTCCGCAAGCGGCCGACCCCTGGTTGTGTCACAGGACACTTTAGTTGCCGCATGCAAGCAGATTTCAACCGGATGGGTATCGTCCGTTTTCTCCCGGTATGCGGACGCCCCTGGTCACTGGGGGTTTCGGGGCGGGAACAGATCCTTCGCGAGGGGCCTTCATAGAGGTATGACTGACGACACAGCGCTCTACGACCTCATCGCGGCGAGCAAGCAGGGCGTCCTGGCGACCCTGAAACGAGACGGCCGCCCCCAGCTGTCGACGGTGACGCACTACTTCGACCCCGGTGCCCGCCAGCTGCAGGTGTCGATCACGGATGGGCGAGCGAAGACGAAGAACATGCGCCGGGATCCGCGGGTGAGCTACCACGTGGCGTCGCCGGACGGATGGTCGTACGCGGTGGCGGAGGGGCGGGCGGTGCTGTCGCCGGTCGCTTCGTCGCCGGAGGACGAGGCGGTGGAGGCGTTGATCGCGCTGTATCGCAAGGTGGCGGGCGAGCATCCCGACTGGGCCGAGTACCGCGCGGCGATGGTGGCGGATCGGCGGCTGGTGCTGACGGTGGAGATCGAGCGGGTTTACGGCTTGGTTCGCTGAGGCGTCTGCGGCGGGGTTTTGCTTGGGCTGCTTCGGTGTTCGGAGCTGGCCCTGTGCCGGGTCGGCGGCGCGCGGGCCTCGCGCTGGTTGTGGTAGTGAGGGGCTTCGCGTCGGTCCGGCCGGGCTGGCTTCTCGCCACGGCCGGACCTCGGTCCTTCCGGTGCCCTGCCGCGAGTGCCGCGCGCCCGGCGAGTGCCGCCGTGCCCAGGCCTCAGTCTTTCCGGTGTCCCGCCGCGAGCGCGGCCTTGGCCGGTGTCCCGGCCTCGATCCGGTCCGCGATTTCCTCGATCTGCTCCAGCAGGCCGTCGGTCACCTCTTCGCCCAGCGCCGCGCGCATGTAGAGGCCCTCGCCGACCAGCATCACCAGCTCCGCCGCCACCGGGTCCTCGACGTGCTCCAGCATCAGCTCGCGGGTGCGTTCGGTGCAGCGGCGCGACACCTCCGCCGCGACCGGGTCGTTGAGCACCAGCCGGAGCGCCGCCATCGTCGTGCGGTGCAGTGCCAGGTCGCGCGTGACGTCGGTGATCGACGAGCGCAGGTAGTGCCGGACCACGCCTTCCGGCGCGTTGCGCGCGCGTTCGAGGTCTTCGTCGGTCAGCCGCTCCAGGCGTTCGAGCAGGCCGTCGCGCAGGGCGTCCTTCGAACCGAAGTGGTAGAGCAGGCCGCCTTTGGACACCCCGGCGTGCGCGGCGACGGCGTCGAGGGTGATCTCGGCCGGGCCGCGGTCGGCGAGGATGACCTCGTACGAACCGAGGATGCGTTCACGTGCTGAAGGTTTAGCCATCACCTTGACTATACCGTCCAGACGGTTTACCTTCTACCTCAGGAACGAAACTGTACCGTCTGGACGGTATAAGAAAGGAAGAGTGCGCCATGGTGCGGCGCGGAGGCCAGTGGTGGGCTTTGGCAGTGCTGGTGCTGCCGGTCCTCTTGATCAGCGTGGATACGACAGTCCTGGGGTTCGCCCTGCCCTACCTCAGCGAGGACCTCGCGCCCACGGGCGCGGAACAGCTGTGGATCGTCGACGTCTACTCGTTCGTCCTGGCCGGATTGCTGGTCTTCATGGGCACGCTGGGCGACCGGATCGGCAGGCGGCGGCTGCTGCTCATCGGCGGTGCCGCGTTCGGCGCGGCCTCGGTGCTGGCGGCGTTCGCGACGTCCCCGCTGATGCTGATCGTCGCGCGGGCGCTGCTGGGCGTCGGCGGTGCGACGCTGATGCCGTCCACGCTGTCGCTGATCCGCAGCATCTTCACCGAGGACCGCACGCGGCGTACCGCGGTGGCGATCTGGAGCGCGGCGTTCTCCGGCGGGATGGCGGTCGGCCCGGTCGTCGGCGGCTGGCTGCTCGAGCACTTCTGGTGGGGTTCGGTCTTCCTGATCAACGTGCCGGTGATGGTGCTGCTGCTCGTCGCGGGCCCGATGCTGCTGCCGGAGTTCCGCGATCCGAACCCGGGCCGCTTCGACCCGTGGTCGGCGCTGCTGTCGCTGGGCACGATGCTGCCGGTCGTCTACGGCGTGAAGATCGCCGCGACGTCGGGGATGACGTGGTCGGCGGGTGCCGCGATGGTGCTCGGGCTCGCGCTGGGCGTGCTGTTCGTGCGCCGGCAACGGCGGCTTGACCAGCCGATGCTGGACCTCGCGCTGTTCGCCAACCGCAAGTTCGCCGGTTCGGTGATCACGAACCTGCTGGGCGTGTTCGCCCTGGTCGGGCTGCTGTTCCTGCTGCCGCAGTACCTGCAGCTCGTGCTCGGGCTGACGCCGCTCGTCGCAGCGCTGTGGATGCTGCCGGCGACGGTCGCCGGCGTCGTCGGAGCCCTCGCGGCGGCCTGGCTCGCTCGCCGGGTCCGGGTGCCGGTCCTGGTCAGCGGCGGCCTGCTCCTCGGCGCGGCCGGCTTCCTGGTCCTGACCACCATCGGGGCCGAGGCCGGACTGGCCGCGGTCGTGGTGGCGTTCGTCCTGGTCGGCGGCGGGGTGGCCCTGTCCGAAACCCTCACGAACGACCTCGTGATCTCCGCCGCCCCGGTCAACCGCGCCGGTGCCGCGTCGGCGATCTCGGAAACGGGTTACGAACTGGGCGGCGCACTGGGCACCGCCCTGCTGGGCAGCCTCGCCACGGCGGTCTACCAGTCGGGCCTGCCCGCCACCGCACCCGCGGCGGCACACGACACCCTGGGCGGTGCGGTAGCCACTGCGCACGGCCTGCCCGCCGCCGAGGGGGCGGAGCTGCTGAGCACCGCCCGCGAATCCTTCGTGACGGCGTTGCACATGAGTGCGTGGGTGGGTGCCGCGATCCTCGTGTACACGGCACTGCAGGCGTACTTCCTGTTGGGCCGTCGCCGAAACCGTCCGCAGACGGCTCAGCCCGAGGAGGCCGCGATGTCTGCGTGACCTGCGTCCGCCTCGCGGAGCCGGGGCGACGGACTCGCCGCGGTGGGCGGGGTCGCTCGACGCCGCTGCGGCCCGGCCTGGGGCGAGCCGGTTCCTCCTTCAGCGCGGCCACCGCGCTGCAGCGAGGAACCGGCGAGCCCGGTGCCGGA